>NZ_CP104400.1:0-3185 GCF_025311515.1 Limosilactobacillus vaginalis | reverse complement strand
TAAAAAAGTCACATTGGCATGTTGTGTTGGCTTTTGGTTCTAAGAAGTCATATAAGCAAGTTAAGGAAATTACTGATAAGTTAAACTCGCCAATTCCACAAAAGGTTCATAACATGAAGGGTCAAGTGAGGTATTTGGTTCACTTGGATAACCCTGAAAAATATCAATATCCAGTGGAGCAAGTGATTGCTCATGGCGGTATCGATGTCGATAAATACTTCAAAGCGACTTCCGGACAAAAATATGACATGATCGGTGAAATGATCGATTACGTTCGGGAGAATAATATCGTTGAGATGAAAGACTTGATAGATTATGCAAGGGTGAATCGATTTGATGATTGGTTCCCACTTTTGTGTGACAATTCTTTGATTATTATGGACGCATATATTAGGTCTAACAGAAATTCACAAAGTCCGAGAAAATAGTGAGAAAAATTCTTGACCAAAAGCTGACCAAGAAAAAAACGTGGTCAAAACGATGGGGTGTCTCTAAACGCTGTTAAATCAACGTTTGGGGGCATTTTTGCTAGGGGGGTACTACGACACCCCCCTAGGAGGTCAAAGGTCAAAGGTCAAAATCGGGTGCAAAACTGTCTAATTTTTTGCTTTGCTTTTTTGTGAAAAAAGCAAAAATCGGCCAATTTTTAATTGGCGATTTCGTGAGAAATTTTCGAATGAGCCTAAAGGCGAATCTCGAATAATTTTGAGAGTGAATTGAAATTGAGCCTAAAGGCGAAATTGAAAATGAACGGGTCGGCCGATTGGCGAGCGAGTCTAAAGACGAGCAAGTTAATCGTGTCGACTGCGCGTAGACTTACGCGCAAGAGCGTCGCAGACGAGCCTCGCGGAGAGCCCACTCTTTACCTTGGTAAAGTATAGTGGGTTATACCTTTCATGCAGGTTGTTGGCGTTACCGTTCACTGCTACTTTAATTTTTGCTGATATTTGAGTTGAGAAAAATTTCCGTAGACTTTTTCTTGGCAAAAGATTGTTTTTCGAAAAATCCTGGTATTTTGACGACAAAATATTTTTTCAGGAGGAAGAATTATGTCAAAGAATCATTATGCAGTGGCCACGATGAAGAAAATGAAAATTGATAATTTATCGGGAATATTTCGTCATGATTTTAGAGAAACAGATAATCATAAGAATCAGGATATTGACCCGAGCAAATCAAATCAAAATATTGAATTAGTTGCCGATCATAAGCTTCGTAAACGTGATGTGATGGACTTTATTCAAAAACACCGTGTAGGAAGCCGTAAGGTGCGCCGAGACGCCGTTGTTTTGGATGAATGGATAATTGGCTCAGATCATGGTTATTTTGCTGAGAAAAGCCCAGAGGAGGTCAGAAAGTACTTTTCCGATGCGATTGGTTATTTTGCCCAAAAATTTGGACGAGAGAATATTTTGTATGGCAATGTTCATTTAGACGAATCAACACCACACATGCATATGGGAATTGTGCCAATTACCAAAGACCATAAGCTGAGTTCTAAACGGGTATTTGACCGTAATACGTTGCGTGAAATTCAAACAGAATTCCCGAAATACATGCAAGAACATGGCCATGAAGTAGTTAGAGGTTCTGAAAAATCACAACGAAAAAAGTTGAGTGTTGCTGAATATAAACATGCCAAAGAAGAGCAGAAAGAAATTGAACAACAGAGAATTGAAAATTTTGATCGAGAAATTGAATTGAATCAGCGAGAAGGAACAATTGATAACGTTGAACGGGATATTTTACATGTTGCCAAAGAAGTTGACCCTCAGAACGCTCCACAGGACACTATATCGAATATTTTAGAGTGGCTGAAGAGGTTTGTTCAAAAACTCAAAAAGCGGTTAGAAGAAGTTACAAGACGAGAGCAGAATGTTCAGCGACAAGCCAAGCAATTGAAGCAAGCTAAAAAAGAGCTTGATGTTCGAAACAATGCTTTAACAAGAAATGAAAATAGCGTTCGGTTCTTAGTTTCTGTATTGAAACAACAACCAACTAGGAAGATGACTAATCAAGAATTGTTACTTGATAAATTAAGCACTGTGAAGGACTTCGTTAAAACTTACGATGAAGGCAAATTGGAAAAAGAATTGGGCAAGTCACTAGATCAATCAATTCAAGAAATTAAAACATTCTCGAATCCTTCAAAAGTTCCACAACAAGGTTTGAATCTCCTAAATCAAACAAAGGACATTAAGCATTGATGTTGTATTCGTATTTTGATTATGTTACAATATCAAATGAAGGAATGATGAGTATGGAACAGCAAAAATTTAGTCATGGTGGTAAACGAGCAGGTGCTGGTAGAAAGCTGAAATATGGTCAAAGTACTAAAGTTATTCGTTTGCCAGAAGAATTAGTAACAGAACTTCGAAAATTAAATAAACAGGACGTAGAGAGGCTAATTGAGAAACTGAGGGAATATAACCTAAAACAGTCTAAAATGGCTCACAAAGCAAATTGAGGGGCTTTAAGGCGCAAACAAGAACACCCCTGTGATAAGCTTGCGGGTCGGAGAGCCAGCTAATGAGCTGGATTTCCGACAAAGAGCAAGGGTCGCACAGGGGTGAATATCTTGTTGAGCATTAAATCTCAAAGCATTAGGTAGGAATGTGAGGAAATACGAAATGACAGACTTAGAATTAACAAAAATGTGGCTAAATGGTTACCACGAATTAGCTGTTACTCATGGATTAGAGCAAAAGGGATTTTGCAAGGAATTACGAAAAATGGGGTATCAATCACCAGAACTTGATAACTTACTTAGCCAATTAGAACAAGAAATTGCTGAATTGAATTAAAAGAAAAAGGCTCTATTCTGTTGTGATAGAATAGAGCTTGAAAAAATAAAAAATCCATGTGGTGCTTCTTGGCGGTCGCTAGCACATGGAGTTAAAGTGATTATTAACTTTACGAGTTAATTTTACAAAGAAATTGAATTAAATTCAACTTAATCAAACTCGAAAGTCTAATATTATACTTTACCTCCTTGTGACCATGTGGATTTGCAAGGAGGATTTTTATTATGAGCGAGAAAAAACAAGATGAGCGCAGTAGGAATTGGGTAGTTATTGTTTATCCGGAAAGTGCGCCCAATGATTGGCGTGAAATCTTAGATAATATGCATATTCAGTGGATTGAGAGCCCTCTGCATGATAAGGACGTTAATCCTGATGGTACAG